>NZ_JXSL01000021.1 GCF_000829825.1 Paramagnetospirillum magnetotacticum MS-1
TCGTCGGCGTACCAGATCCGCTTGGGCTTCCCGACCATCTCGCCATCGGGCCAGCCGAAGATCTCGTGGAGCTTTCGATTGCAGCGCTCCAGGATCCGATTTTTAATCAGGACGATGCCGGAGGTCGCCGAGTCCAGGATTGCCTGCTGCTCGGCAAAGGCCAACCGCAACGCTTCGGCGGATTTGCGCTCATCAGTTATGTCCTCGAAAATGGCGACAATGCCTTCGTTGGGCGCGGCGGCATTGAGGGCCTGCACCGCAAGTCGGGTCCAGAACGGCGAGCCGTCCTTCTTGCGAAACTGCTGATCGCATTCGTAGGTTTCGCCTTGCCCAACCTGCTCGTAGATCTCATGCCCAAGCCGCTCCCAGTCGTCATCATCCAGATACCAAACACGGGTCTGTTGCCCCTCCAACTCCCCGAGGCCGTAGCCGAACATTTTGTCGAGACTTCGATTGCAACGAATAACGACCCGGTCCCGGATGAGAGCAATGCCGACCCCGGATGCGTCAAAGATCGCCTTCTGTTCCTGATTGGCAATGGAGAGAGCGTTGGTCCGCTCCGCGACCATCAGCTCAAGGTGATCCTTGTGAAGCTCCAACTCCCGCATCATCTGCTTTTTGTCGGTGACGTCTTCCTTGATTGCAAGGTAATGGGTGATTTCGCCATCCGCCTGACGGACCGGGGCGATATGGGCGAATTCGACATATTCGCTGCCGTCCTTGCGGCGATTGACAAGTTCGCCGTGCCAAGACTCTCCTTGGCTCAACTTCGCCCACATATCCTTGAATGTTTCTGGAGGAGTTAGGCCAGACTGAAGAACACGCGGGTTGCTGCCGATCACCTCATCGCGGCTGAAACCTGTGTTGCGGACAAAGGCGCCATTAACATACTCAATCTTTGGCTCAAGATCCGTAATAACAATGCTTTCAGGACTTTGTTCAACCGCCAGAAAAAGCTTTCTTAAAGTATCCTCTTGTTTTTTCTTCTCAGTTACGTCCTCCTTGATTCCGACATAGTGACTGACGCGCCCATCGGACTGGCGAAGGGGAACGATGGTTGCCATCTCGATCCGTTCCCGCCCGTCCCGGGTAAGATTGGTAAATTCCCCTGACCAAGTTTCCCCTCTCGTCAATGCGTCCCACATGGCTCTGTAGGTCGAATTTGGCGTCCTCTTTGATTTGAGGATGCGGGGATTGCGGCCAATCACCTCTTCCCGGCTGTAACCCGAGTTTCGGATGAAGGCGTCGTTCACGTATTCGATCTTGGCATTGAGGTCGGCGATCACGACTGGATTCGGGCTTTGCTCGACAACCAGGGAAAGCTTGCGGAGTTCGGCCTGCGACTTTTCCCGCGACACCAGAGCATCCCGAAACGCAAGGATGGCTTGGGCCATGTCCCGCAATATGCTGTGGCGGTTCGCGCTGATCCGTTGGACTTCGGGCAAAGAGGCCGAGGCGACATCGCCTTGCGCCAGATCGTGAAGCGCCGAACTCAGGCTGGATACACGCCGCGCCACCCAGCTTCCTACCAGAACCCAAAGAATCAGCAGCGCCCCAATCAGGATTCCCCCATTCGCCATGATGCGCGCCGCCTGCCCCTCAAAGCTGGCTGACTGCACCTCGCCCTGACGAGCCGCCTCCTCGGCGACGGCCCGCGCGATGGCATGGGTGTGTTCGGACAGCGCGAGATAGCTGTTGGCCGCCTGATAGGCGAACTTCATTGCCCCCGGAGGATCGACGGCGGCGAGGTCTGTCGCCTGGATGATGAACTTTCGGTAGGCGTCAAAATCGATCCTGGCGTCTTCGACTTCATTCAGCGATCCGGCGTCAAGCCGCAGATTTGGAAGTAATTTCTCCAGTTCGGCCAAGCGATTGACCACCTCGCTATGGACGCGATAAGTCGCAGCCTCGTCGAGCTTGCCGTCACTCGCCATTTCCAGCGTCGATCCGACCATGCGCTGGATGCTGGCGACCTCTTCATTGATATGCGTGGCCGAAGAAACCCGCTCCAATTCCCGGCCCTGCAGGATGCTAACTTCCCTCTGGCTTTCTCTAAGGCTATGAAAGGAGCTGATATTCAGGGCTCCAGCCAATACCGCAACCACAATAACTGGGGCAAGAAAGATCACCAGATAGGGGGACATCCGGGCTGGACGGAAAGTCATGCTGTCACCGAAAAGGCTATTGTTGCAGGCCAGGCCACAGAGACGGCGGAATGCTGGCGATGTAATCGAATTCGCCATTTCCCTTGGGACGGAACACCACCAGGGTTCCTTCCTTGGGGAAATAACCGATCAGGTCCATCAGGTTCGGCGCATGGGCGATCAGGAGCCGATTCACTCCATTGGCGACCGGCGCCGAAAGAAGGCGGCGGGTATTGGCGATGATTGGCTGCTTTTCGGCATCCGTCAAATTCGCCGTGTAAAGTAGCTCATTGTCGAGCGTAAACGTGTGGTTTGGGAAAGCCGCCGCCACTGTGTCCTTGACCCGGCATAGCGGGCTGATGCGGATTTCGCCAATGGGAATGCGGGCCTTTCGAACTTCCTCGCCGACCTGGGCCGCCATTTTGAGCCCATCCTCGGTCAGCGGCCGTTGCGTGGAGCAGTCGTTGAGATCGACGGAGGGATATCGATCCGGCTTGGTGTTGTCGGTGCGGCCATGGCGCATGTAAAGCGCCCAGCCTCCCCGGCGCAACTGCTCCAAGGTTTCCTTGGTGGCGGTGATCTCCTTAAACTTAGCCGCCTCGGCCGGCGCGGCGCCGGTAGCGTCGGCATGGGCGGCGACTGGGCCGAGGACGGCTGTCGCCACAAACAGGGCAATGGCCATGTGGACAGTGATCTTCATCGCTATTACTCCCCCTGCTCGGGATCCGCGTGGCGGCGAGCGATTTCAACAAAGTCATCGCGGCGCGACAGGAAAGCGTCGACCACATCGGGATCGAAATGTCGGCCGCGTCCCTCGGCTATGATCGCGGTGGCGTCCTCGATGCTCATTGCCGCCTTATAGACCCGTCTGCAAATCAGGGCGTCGAAGACGTCGGCCAGAGCCATAAGTCGGGCCGAAACTGGGATGGCCTCGCCGCTCAGGCCCGTTGGATAGCCGCTGCCATCCCATTTCTCATGATGGCCGATGGAAATCTCATGCGCGACTTTGAGGAATGAGAATGCCTCGCCGGCTTGGGCTGCCATCTTGTTGTCGGCCTGCGCCAATGCCTGATCCATGGCACGGCTAATAGCTTCAGCGCCGATAGCCGGATGCGTCTTCATCACCTCGAATTCGTCAGGCGTTAACCGCCCAGGCTTGAGCAGAATTGCATCAGGAATACCAACCTTGCCAATGTCGTGCAGCGGCGCAGCCTTAACCACCATACCGAGCCGGGGGCCGACCAAGGCTTGGTGGAAGCGCTCGTGATTGGCAAGGCTGCGGGCCAGGAGATCGACATAGGCCTGCGTCCGGATGATATGATGGCCGGTCTCGTTATCTCGGGCTTCTGCAAGACAAGCCAGGGCGCGGACACTGAGATCCTGGATGAGCAGATTTTCGCTCATGCGCCGGGCGACCTCTTGCTCCAGCCAGTCATTCTGGCTGGCCAGACGGTCTCGCGCGCGCTTGAGCTCGAGATGGGTGCGGACCCGCGCCAGCACGATCGCGGGGACGATCGGCTTGGTGATGTAATCGACCGCCCCCAAAGCAAAGCCACGCTCCTCATCCTCTGTGGCATTCATGGCGGTGATGAAGATCACAGGAATGTCATGTGTCTCGGGATCCGAGCGGAGGCGCTCAAGGACGGCGTATCCGTCCATGCCCGGCATCATGACATCCAATAAAATGATGTCTGGGCGAGGAGTTGAGCCGACTATCCTTAAAGCACGCTCGCCCGAATTGGCGACGCGGACTTGGTACAACGGCTGGAGAAGCTCCCCCAAGATGGTCAGATTCTGTGGGGTGTCGTCAACGATCAGGACGCTTGTCAGCGGATGCGGGCCCGAGTCCTGGTCCATAGGTGGATCCTTGTCATAGCCATCCCCATGGCAAGTCGCCTAATCATAAACTTTCGAGATAGTCTATTCGGTTCGGCGAGGCAGTGAAAAGCATATTTTCACCCCCCCCTCATCACCATCTTCAATCCAGACTCGGCCCCTTGCGGCTTCGACAATTTTCTTTACTAGGGCAAGGCCGATGCCCGTTCCGGGCCTGTTAAAATCAGCATGAAGCCGTTCAAACAACCAGAATACTCGATCGCGGAATTCACGTGGTATTCCTATGCCGTTGTCGGCAACCGAAAAGACAACATCGGATCCATCGAGATTTGCCATGATGGTAATGTGGAGGTCGCGCTCCGGATCTCGGTAATCGATGGCATTGGTGATAAGCGCCCTGAAAATCGCAGTCAGTTGGTCAGAGTTCAGCCAAACGGACGACATTTCAGCTCGAGTGATCTTGCCCCCGGCATCTTCTAGCCGGTGGCCAACCTGTCTGATGGCGATATTGAGGGCATTTTCCGCATCGCAGAGCGCGGAAGGATCTGGAGCCTGGCAGGCCGCGAGATACAGCACGACGTCATGAAGCATGGTCCGCAGCCGTACAGCCCCGTCCATTATCTGTGCCAGGGACATTTCAGCGGCTTCATTCAATGGCTTCGGCAGTGAGCGCTGCAGCAATTGGGCGAAGGTGAACTGGCGCCGAACCGGCTCCTGCAAGTGGTGCGCAAGGATTTCCAGGAGGCGGCTTAATTCCGCCTCAAGAACGATATTTTGGTCATACAGCCAATCGCGCGTTGCCTTCATATCCAAATGATTACGGACCCGCGCTTCGACGATGGCCGGACGGATCGGCTTCGTGATGTAGTCCACCGCGCCCAAGTCCAGCCCTTTACGCTCATCCTCCGTGCTATCCAGCGCGGTCACGAAAATCACTGGGATCTTTCGCGTCTCGGGATTTTCCCTGAGCCGCCGAAGGCACTCATAGCCATCCATAACCGGCATCATCACATCGAGCAGAATGAGGTCGGGCTGTGGATAGGTTGAGGCGATTTTTAACGCACGCTCGCCCGATGTCGCCACCTTGACCAAATATGATGGCTGCAATAACTCGCCAAGAACTTGGAGGTTCTCGGCAACGTCGTCGACGATAAGAACGACAGGACGCTCGCTTCTCATAACCATTTTAAGCTCAAAGAACCTGAAGTAGCTCACATGGTAATACTAAAGTGATTTTGCGACAACAACGGCCTCGCGCGTTTGCGCTGTGGTTGTCTGGACGTCCGGATTGGGTCATGTTGAGCCAGTTGGTCGGGGCGAGGCGGGAGACCGCTGTGCCCCCGGCAGCCGCCATCCAGCGTGAGCGTCCGCTATGCCGGGTCTGTGCCAGATCCAGTCAGTGGCGAAGAATCCTAGTTGCCGACGCAACCCATGGGAACACCGCCATTTTCCGAGAACATCATTTCTCTTCGCAGCCTATGCGGATGACGGGCTGGATAAATGGCGGCTATTTTCCCACCCCATCCGCGACCAGGTGCAGCCGAGCCAGGGCCGAGTCCAGTTCGGCGGCGATCTTGGCCCTCTGATCGGCGGCCTTGGTCTCACGTAAGCGCCGCAGTGCGCTTTCCGCCTCGTTCAATTCGCCGACGCCCCGGCTATCCTGGCGTGTGGCCAGTTGCAGCTTCACCGATTCCAACTCGGCGGATTTGGAGGATTCATAGGCCTTGTCGATGGGCGCAGGCTGGGCCAGCGCCATGACGACGGGAGCTAAGGCCAGCAACACCGCCACTGCGACCAGACGGACCAAAATGCGCATCATGTACCTCCAGGACTTAATGTTTAAGCATAACAGATCAGGCTCCCCATTCGCGGATCACCACGGCTGCTACAGAGCGAAGAACCCGGCCAACTAGGGAACGGCGCTCGCCATTCATCAGCACCTGGCCCCGCACAGGTGTAAAAATGTCCTCTCCGCCCACGGTCAAGCGAACACGATAGACCGCCAGGTCGGGCACGAGAGACTTATTGTCGAAACGCGCGGAGATCGCACCGCCATAAAGAACCGCCAGTTCCGGGTCGGCCAGAGATTTGACGGCGGTGCGGTCGATACCGATGACCGTGGCGGAGCGGGCCCCACCTGAGCCTTCGGGAATGAAGGTGGCTGATGCGCCAACCGCGATACGGGGCAGATCATCCTCGGCGACGTAAGCTTCGATCTGCGTGCCTGAGCGAAGGGCCATCATCGGCTCCCTGGGGCCGATCCACTGACCGAGCTGCACCACGGGCGACAGGTCGATGACGGTACCATCGATGGAAGCGGTCAGCATCAGGCGGGATTGATCGCGGGTGAGCGCGGTGCGCTCCGCCATGACCGATCCCAGTTCCTGGACAATGGCCTGGGCGCGACTGCGGAAGCTGTCGTCGAAGCCAACGGCCTCGATCTCATATTTCAGCACACCGATACGGCGCTCGATCTGCGCCAGACGTAGCGCCATGTCTGGATTGTCAAGGCGAGCCAGAACCGTTCCGATGGTGACCTTGTCCCCGGCTTTGACAACCAGTTCACCGATCACCCCTGGCAATGGGGCGTAAACCACCATGTGATCCTTGGCCTTGAGCAGCGCCGGAGCCGATACCCGGCTGCTCCATGGCACCACGGCCAACAGAACCAACCCGGAAAACAGGCCGAAGGTGATCCGGCTGCGCTTGGTCGTCCGAATTGCCCTCGCCTTCTCCCACCATTGATTGAACTCGACGAAGAATGGCCGGGCCACGAACCAGCCGATTTCGACGCAGAACAGCATCACCCCGACCACCTTGATAAAGAAGTGATAGACCAGCATGGCGATGCCGAGAAACAGCGTCAGGCGGTAGATCCATATCGCCCAAGCGAAGGCGATCACCCCGGCGTGGATACGGGGAGGAAAGCATTCGGGGATGGTTTCCCCAAGCCCGAATAGGACCTCGCGCAGATGCCAGCGGGCCAAGGCGAAGGCGCGATTGTGCAGGTTGGGCATGTCGAGCGCGTCCATGGCCAGGAAATAGCCGTCGAAGCGCATGAACGGCGAAAGGTTGATGGCAAGCGATGAAATCCAGGTTGTCGCCGCCAAGGTGAAGGCTAAGGACTTGGCCGTGCCGTCGGGGAGCAGCCCCCAGGCCAAGGTCGCCCAAGCCGCCAAAGCCAATTCGGACAGGATACCGGCTCCGCCGACCATCAGCCGCTGGCGGCGCGAGGTTAGCTTCCAGGCTTCGTTGACGTCAGTATACAGCACCGGCATCAGCACCAAGAAGGCCACTCCCATGGTGGGGACACGCAGTCCATAGGATTTGGCCGTCAGCGCATGGCTCAGCTCATGGACGATCTTGGCAAAGCCCAGGGCGATGCCAAACGAGGCCAGCCCCTCCATGGAGAAATGATCAACGAAGGTCGTGGTAAAGATGCCCCACTGTCGGCCGACCAGGAACAGGCCGACCACCAACGCCCCCAAGGTGATGAGGCGGAAGGAACGCCGCCCCATCCACTCCACGAAGGGAAGGATGGCGTCGAGCCATTGGTCGGGGCGCACCAGAGGCACCCGGAAGAACAGATAATGATGCAACGCCCAGGTCAGCCAACCGGTCTTGTGGGCGTCATGGATGGCCAACAGGCGCTCTACATCCCTCGACCCCGACGGCTTGAGCAACTGGCTGCGTGCCAGGAACTCAACCACGTCACTCACGTCGTCGGCCTCCAAGGCCAAGGTCGTTTCGGCGGATACGGAGAGAGCGATGGCTTCGGAGTGTCCCAGATGCCACCGCGACAGCACCTCGAAAACAGGCCAAGTCAGGCGGAAGAACTGGTTACGCAAAGGATCGTGCAACAGCCAGGTCGGCGCCCCGTCATGGCCGACCGGGCCGGAATGAAGCGCCAGTTCATCGCGCAGGGCCGGGAGAGCGGCGCCGGCCGACATGATCAGAAGCCCACATATTGGCGAATGGTCGCCAACGGCTTCCTGAACAGCCACCACACCAGCGGCACGGCATCACCGTCGATGCGAGCCGTTCCCTTGAGGCCCAGACGTGGCCTGTCGGCCGGATCAGCCAGACTGGCGCGGACCCGATGGACGATGGTGCTGTCGGGCCGGGCCGATGCCTCGTAGGCTATGCTGCGCACCGTGGCATGCACAGGCGACAACGGGGCGGTGTTGAGGAACATGGTCAGCCGTGCTCCCGCCGTAACCTCGCCCACATCGGCAACGGCCACCCAGGCATCGATCTCGGTATCCTTCTCGTCGGCCACCGCCATCACTTTCTCGCCCACCGCCACCGGCTTGCCGATCCAGTCGGTGGGATCATCGAACACCACCACACCGGCGCGAGGAGATTTGACGGAAATACGGGCCAGCTGACTTTCCAGCAGGCGAACATCGGCGGCCTTTTCCTCGGCCTTGCCGGCCAGGATCGCCACCTGCGCCTTGGCCTTGCCATCGAATACCATGGCCTGAGCAGCCTGACGGTATTCCGCCTCGGCGGTGGCCCATTGCTGACGGGCCACGTCCAGCCTGCCCGTCAACTGTGTGGCATCTAGTTCAAACAGGGGCTGGCCTTCGCTCACGCTGTCATTGGGCTGAACGGCGATATGGTCAACGACACCATCGAGCGGCGCACGAACAATGATGGGATGCGCTGGAACGGAATCGGCGGGGGCCAACACTGAGCCAGTCACCGGAAACAGCGCCACAGCCAGCGCGGCGATGGCACCGATGCGGGTGCGGCGGCCGTCCGCCGCCTTCAGGCGTTGGCTCAGGGTGGCGCGTGGCAAGAGCGCCAAGCGCGACACCCGTACCAGGGAGGCGAGATGGGCCAACAGGGCAATCTCCTGCTCGGCAAACGCCTCATCACGGGCATAGAGCAGCGTCTCGCCGTCCATGGGCAGGCCCAGGGCATGGACAGGCAGCCAGTCACTCCATTGCTCGGTCAGGCCGGCGGGTAAGGCGGCAGCCGTCAGGGCGGTGGGAATACTCAGATTGGACAGATGACGAAAGACCTGGCCCAGCCACAGCAAATAGGGGCTGCCGCTTTCCACCGTCGCCGCTCCCGACACGGCGATCACTCCGTCGGCCCTTCCCCACAAGGCCGCTTGCCGGTAAGGAATCAGGGTGTGAGCAAGATTGACAGCCAGGAAGGCCACCTCGATAGGCCGCTTGGCGGCGAGGATACGTTGTTGTAGATCGAGGAGAGAGAGAAAATCCTCGTTCATGGCGGGGGAGTAAGCAGCACCTTGCCGCTCATGCCCGCAGACAGCTCCGGGAACCGCCCGCCGATGGTGCCCATCATCCTCACCGTTTGGCTGACTGGATCAATGCGGGCACCTGCTCGGACCAGCTTGACCGGATAGGTCCTGGTTGTCTCGTCGATCACCACCTGGAAGGCGTACCCTGGCTTCAGCCAAATCAGCCATTTGCTGGGCACCACGAAATCAACCTCCAGTTCGGTGTCGTCCAGGATGTCCAGCAGGGCTTGCCCCGGCTGGACAAATTGCTGGGAACGGGCCTTCTGCTCCACCACGCGCCCATCAAATGGAGCGGGGACCTGACACTTGGCGACCACGGCAGCTCCAGCCGAATCCTTGGCGCGGGCCTTATCGACTTCGGCCTGGGCGAGGTCGTATTCCAACTTGCCGATGGTCTGAAGCTCCAGCAGCCGCTTATTGACCGCCACGGTCTTTTCCGCAGCGCTTAAGGTCGCGCGGGCTTCGGTCAGTTGCGCCCGCTGCACCGAGCAATCGAAGGCGATCAGCGTTTGTCCTTTGGTAAATCGCTCGCCTTCACGCACCGCGATCTTTTCCACCTTGGCGCCGATCTCCGCGGCTAGGGTGGTATAATCGCGCGGCGTCAGCTGGGCACGGATGTCACCCTGCGGGGCCTGAGCCCAGGCGGCACCTGGCAGGGTGACCGCCAGGACAAGGAGGAAACGTCGCAGCATCATCTTCTCCAGCCTAGGCGGCGTGTCCGCTCGGCGTCGCGGCCCGGAACAGAGCCATCTGCTTAGCGATGCGGCCCTGATGGCCGCTGTCGCGCAGTTGCTGGGTTAGCGAGGGCTTGCCCACGGGCTTCAGCAGGCCTTGGCGACCACCGCCAGGGGCGGCGCCGCCCTGAGGTTGGCCGTCACTACTGGGAGCGACTTGCCCCTGCCCGGCTTCGCCCACCTTGATGCTGAAGGTCTGCACCGCTTCACGTCCCTCGGCGTCCCGGGCTACCACCTTGACCGTCACCTCGCCCCGGAAGCCGGGCGGCGGAGTTCCTTCGAAGGTGCCGTTTTGGGGATTGAAGCTCATCCATCCCGGAAGAGCGGCGCCGTTGACCTGTTGCGCGCTCAGGGTCACCGTTGCGTCGGCCTTGGTATGGGCGAAGGACTCGGCGGAAATCTGCACCGAAATCCGGCTGCCCGCATCCACGGCAGCGTCCCGGATCGGCGCGGCGACAACCAGAGCGTCGCCACTTCCAGTTCCCCGAGCCGCCACGGCCACCTGGAAGGCACTGGGGGCGGATACCGTTCTGGCATCCGGCACCACCGGTACACCAGCTGTCGCTGCGCGGGCCGCCGCCGAGACACCGGCGCCGGAAGTCGCCCCACCAGATTCACCGCTGCCGCTCGCGCCCGCCGCAGTGCCCGAACCCGCACCGACATTAGCAGTCCCTGCGCTTGTCGCGGTTCCCCCTGCAACGCCCACACCGGTTCCACCGGTCCTGGTACCGCCATTCTCGCCACCGGTGCCGCCAGTGGTCGTGCCACCGGTTCCATTTCCAGTCCCGCCAGGGCCACCGGCGAAGCCGACGCCCGTGCCACCAGCTGTGGCACCGCCCGAGGTTCCGACACCGCCATTCTCACCACCGGTCCCGCCAGTGGTCGTGCCGCCAGATCCAGTTCCAGTTCCGCCGGTTCCACCGGCGAAGCCGATGCCCGTGCCGCCAGCCGTAGCACCGCCACTGGTGCCGACACCGCCATTCTCACCGCCGGTCCCGCCCGTGGTCGTGCCACCGGTTCCAGTTCCGGTCCCGCCAGTCCCACCGGCAAAGCCGACACCCGTGCCACCAGCTGTGGCACCGCCCGAGGTTCCGACACCG